>NZ_JBWKKP010000005.1:0-14962 GCF_056431485.1 Streptomyces sp. NPDC045899 | reverse complement strand
TTTTTGTCCCCCCCCCCCCCCACCCTCTCCTCCCCCCAAAAACCCCCCCCCCCCCCCCCCCCCCCCCCCCCCCCCCCTCCGCTGCGTCCTGGTAACAGTCCCGCCGCGATGAACCGTCCGGACGGGTGATGCGTCATTATCTAGCGAGACCGGTACCGCTAAATCCCTGCGGAATCCCGCCCGTAGGGCAACACTGGGAGCAACCGACCTACTCACCACGGGGGGCGGCCATGAACGCCGCGAAGAACCGCAGCACGTTCACCACACCGCAGCGAAAGAACCCTGCCATGTGCCAGCACCAACCACCCTGTCCGTCAGCCGACTCCGCCGACCGGGAGGCCGCCCATCTGGTGGCGCACCATCCGGAGCAGGGCTGGAGCCTGCTGTGCAACGGCGTCCTGCTCTTCGAGGACACCGGTGAGCTGCTGCCGGACGGACGCGTCATCGCTCCGTGCCGCCCGCGCGGTTCCGAACACGTGGTGACCGCCGCCTAGGCGTCACCCGACCGCCGTCCGGCCCACGCGGCCGAGGACGGCAGAAACACCGGGGCCGGCCCGGCGCCTTCGCCGAACCGGCCCCGCATCCCGGGGTGCCCGATGGCACCCCGTTCGCATGTCCAGCCCCGGATCAGCCCTCGTAGGAGTCCAGCGGCGGGCAGGAGCAGACGAGGTTGCGGTCCCCGAACGCCCCGTCGATCCGCCGCACCGGCGGCCAGTACTTGTCGGCGGCCGACACCCCGGCCGGGAACACCGCTTCCTCCCGGGAGTACGGGTGGTCCCACTCCCCGCCGAGCGCCGCGGCGGTGTGCGGAGCGTTCCGCAGCGGGTTGTCCTCCTTGGCCCATTCGCCCGAGGCGACCTTGTCGATCTCCGCGCGGATCGCGATCATCGTCTCGCAGAAGCGGTCCAGCTCCGCCAGGTCCTCGCTCTCCGTCGGCTCGATCATCAGCGTGCCGGCCACCGGGAACGACATGGTGGGCGCGTGGAAGCCGTAGTCGATCAGCCGCTTGGCCACATCGTCGACACTCACACCGGTCGCCTTGGTGAGCGGGCGCAGATCGATGATGCACTCATGGGCCACCAGACCGCCGGGGCCGGTGTAGAGCACCGGGTAGTGCGGCTCCAGCCGCTTGGCGATGTAGTTGGCGCCCAGCACCGCGACCTGGGTGGCGCGGCGCAGCCCCTCGCCGCCCATCAGCCGGACGTAGGCCCAGGAGATCGGCAGGATGCCCGCGGAACCCCACGGGGCGGCCGAGACCGGGCCGACGCCGGTGGCCGGACCGGCGGCGGGCTGCAGCGGGTGGTTGGGGAGGAACGGCGCCAGGTGCTCGCGCACCGCGACCGGGCCCACGCCCGGACCGCCGCCGCCGTGCGGGATGCAGAAGGTCTTGTGCAGGTTGAGGTGGGAGACGTCGCCGCCGAACCGGCCCGGCTCGGCGAGCCCGACCAGCGCGTTGAGGTTGGCGCCGTCCACGTAGACCTGGCCGCCCGCGTCGTGCACGGCGGCGCAGATCTCGGTGATGTGCTCCTCGAACACCCCGTGGGTGGAGGGGTAGGTGACCATCAGGACGGCCAGTTCGTCGCCGTGCTTCTCGATCTTGGCGCGCAGGTCGTCGGTGTCCACCTCGCCGTCCTCGCCGGTCTTCACCACGACGACCTTCATGCCCGCCATCACGGCGCTGGCGGCGTTGGTGCCGTGCGCGGAGGACGGGATCAGACAGACGGTCCGCTGGGTGTCGCCGTTGGCCCGGTGGTAGGCCCGCACGGCCAGCAGCCCGGACAGCTCACCCTGGGAACCGGCGTTGGGCTGGAGGGAGACCTTGTCGTAGCCGGTGACGGCGGCCAGCCGCTCCTCCAGCTCGCGGATGAGCGTCAGATAGCCCTGGGCCTGCTCGATCGGCGCGAACGGGTGCAGGGCGCCGAACTCGGGCCAGGTGACCGGCTCCATCTCGGTCGTGGCGTTGAGCTTCATGGTGCAGGAGCCGAGCGGGATCATGCCCCGGTCCAGGGCGTAGTCCCGGTCGGAGAGCCGGCGCAGGTAGCGCAGCATCGCGGTCTCGGAGCGGTGCTGGTGGAAGACCGGGTGGGTCAGATAGGCGTCCTCGCGCAGCAGCTCCCGCGGCAGCGCCTCGCCCGCGGCGGCGTCCAGTTCGTCGATGGAGGGGATCCCGGTGCCCTCACCGCTGCCGCCGTCGACACCGAAGGCGGACCAGACGGCGGCGAGCTGGGCGCGCCCGGTGGTCTCGTCACAGGCGATGCCGACGTGGTCGGCGTCGGTCAGCCGCAGATTGACCCCGGCCTCGCGGGCCGCGGCGACGACGTCGGCGGCGCGGCCGGGCACCCGGGCGGTGAGGGTGTCGAAGTAGGCGCCGTGCGCGACCTCGACACCGCCCGCGCGCAGCCCCTCGGCGAGGACGGTGGCGTAGCGGTGGGTGCGGCGGGCGATGGCCGCCAGCCCGTCCGGACCGTGGTAGACCGCGTACATCCCGGCCATGACGGCCAGCAGGACCTGGGCGGTGCAGATGTTGCTGGTGGCCTTCTCGCGGCGGATGTGCTGTTCACGCGTCTGGAGGGCCAGCCGGTACGCCTTGTCACCGTCGGCGTCGACCGAGACCCCGACGAGGCGCCCGGGCAGGCTGCGGGCGAAGGTGTCCCGGACAGCCATGAAACCGGCATGCGGGCCGCCGAAGCCCATCGGCACACCGAACCGCTGGCTGTTGCCGACCGCGATGTCCGCGCCCAGCTCACCGGGGGAGGTGAGCAGCGTGAGGGCGAGCAGATCGGTGGCGACGGTGACGACCGCGCCGAGTTCATGCGCCCGCTCTATGACCGGGCGGGGGTCGCGCACCGCGCCGGAGGCGCCCGGGTACTGGAGCAGCACGCCGAAGACACCTCGCTCGGCGACCTCGTCCGGGATGCCCCCCGACAGATCGGCGACGACGACCTCGACCCCGGTGGGCTCGGCCCGGGTCTGGATGACGGCGATGGTCTGCGGCAGACAGTCGGCGTCGATCAGGAAGACGCCTTCCTTGACCTTGCCGACGCGGCGCGAGAGCGCCATCGCCTCGGCGGCCGCGGTGCCCTCGTCCAGCAGCGAGGAACCGGCGGTGGGCAGCCCGGTCAGCTCGGAGACGACGGTCTGGAAGTTGAGCAGGGCCTCCAGCCGGCCCTGGGAGATCTCCGGCTGGTAGGGGGTGTAGGCGGTGTACCAGGCCGGGTTCTCCATGACGTTGCGCAGGATCACCGGCGGGGTGAAGGTGCCGTAGTAGCCCAGGCCGATCATGGACGGCAGCACCTGGTTGCGGTCGGCGAGACCGCGCAGCTCGGCGAGGACCTCCGGCTCGGTGCGGGCCGGGGGCAGGTCCAGAGCCTCGGTGCTCTTGATGACGTCCGGTACGGCCGTCTCGGTCAGCTCGTCGAGCGAGCCGAAGCCGACCTGGGCGAGCATCTTGGCCTGCGCCTCGTTGTCGGGACCGATGTGGCGCTGCTCGAACGGAGTACCGCGCTCCAGATCGGAGAGCGAGGTGCGGTTGGCGGTCATCTGCGGGGGCCTCCTGGTCTCACGACCGGCGAGGGGCACCACGGCGCGGGTGCCCGGACGGCCTCCCCCTCTGTCATCAACCTGAGAGCTTCACCGGCCCGCTTACCGTGACCGGCTTTCACCGTCGGTGAGGAGGGGTTTCGGAGCGACGCCCGCCCGTGGCCCACCCTGCTTTCCAGAGTGACCTCACCCGCACGGTACGTGTGCCTGAGAGATTCCGGGGAGGATTTGCTCCTTCGGCGCCTCCGTCAGCGATCGACGGAGAACTCTCCCGCACGGGGTCTACAGCCACAGCCAGCGTACCAGCGCATCTGTCGCACGGTCGGGGCCCCGACCGCTCGAGTGGACGCGCGACGTGATGTGGCTTTTTGTAGTTATCACTGGACAATTGCCACCTGTGGGAGAGAGCGTGCAGACCGATATCGACCCGCGGACCCTGATCGGCCGCAAGGCATTCGACCGCGAGGGCGCCAAGATCGGCACCGTGGACGAGGTCTATCTCGACGACGCGACCGGCGAGCCCGAATGGGCGGCGGTACGCACCGGACTGTTCAGCCGTGATGTGTTCGTACCGCTGGAACCGAGCGAGGTCGTCGGCGACACCCTCCGGGTGCCCTACGAACGGGCGCTGATCAAGGACGCCCCCGACTTCGGGGTGGGCCGCCATCTCTCACCCGAGCAGGAGCTCCAGCTCTACCACCACTACGGACTGGACGTCACCGGCTGACCCCGGCCGGAGCCCTGGACCCGGTCGGAGTCAGGGACCGCGGCGGCTCCGGAGCCGTCGGAAGCGGCGGGTCCGGCCCCGGCCCCGCCGCCGGGCTCCAGCAGCGGCAGTGGCTCACCCGGCTCCAGCGCCGGGTCGTCCACGGCGAACGTGCGCACCCGGCCCGGCCCGGACCAGGGCGTCTCGAAGCGCACCGTCACCCGGCCCACCCCGCTGCCCTGCACCCATCCCTCGCCGAACTCGCTGTGCCGCACATCCGTCCCCGGCAGCCAGCGCCGCGGCGCGCCGGGGTGCTCGGCGGCCCCCTCCGCGCCCGCTCCCGGGCCCTCGGGGCCGCCGCCCCCCGGAGCCGCCTCCCCGCCCTCCGGCGCCTCATGAGCGGCCCGCGCCGCCTCCGCGGCCTGTGCCGCCTGTGCGAACAGGTCCTCCTGGGTGAAGTCCGCCAGACCGCTCACCCCCACGCCCAGCAGTCGCACACCCGCCGTGGTGTCCACGCCCTCCAGCAGCCGGGCCGCCGCCTCCCGCACCACCGCGGGGTCGTCCGTGGGACCCCGCAGGGTCTCCGAGCGGGTCATCGTGGAGAAGTCGTACCGCCGCACCTTGAGCACGATCGTGCGCCCCGAATGACCCGCCGCGCGCAGCCGCCCCACACAGCGGTCGGCGAGCCGCGCGACCTCCAGCTGCACCCGGGTGCGGTCGGTCAGATCGACGTCGAAGGTGTCCTCCACCGACACGGACTTGGTGTCCCGCTCCGCGACCACCGGGCGCTCGTCCCGTCCACAGGCCATCAGATACAGCGACGCCCCGTGCGCCCGGCCCAGCAGCCGCACCAGCTCCGCCTCGCCCGCCTCCCGGGTCTCCAGCACGGTGTGGATCCCGGCTCTCCGCAGCGCCTCGGCCGTGGCCGGGCCGACGCCCGGCAGGGTGCGCACGGACAGGGGCGCGAGCAGCTCCCGTTCCGTACCCGGCGCGATGACCACCAGGCCGTCGGGCTTGGCCCGCTCCGAGGCGATCTTGGCGAGCATCTTGGACCCGGCCAGCCCGACCGAACCGGTCAGCCCGGTCACCGCCCGTATATCGGCCCGCAGCCGCTCCCCCACCGCCCGCGCGGCACCGGCGGTGGGCTCGGTGCCGCCCGCCTCCAGGTCCACGAACGCCTCGTCCAGACTCAGCGGCTCCACCAGCGGCGACAGGGTGTGCAGCAGCGTCATCACGGCGTCACTCACCCGGCGGTACAGGGTGAAGCGGGGGGTGAGATAGGCGGCGTTCGGACACAGCCGGCGGGCCTGCGCCATCGCCATGGCCGAATGGACCCCGAACACCCGCGCCTCATAGGAGGCCGTGGCGACCACGCCCCGCGGCCCGAGGCCACCCACGATCACCGGTTTGCCGCGCAGGCTTGGCTTGGCCGCCTGCTCCGC
Source organism: Streptomyces sp. NPDC045899 (assembly GCF_056431485.1). Taxonomy (NCBI): domain Bacteria; kingdom Bacillati; phylum Actinomycetota; class Actinomycetes; order Kitasatosporales; family Streptomycetaceae; genus Streptomyces; species Streptomyces sp. NPDC045899. The sequence goes on along the minus strand of NZ_JBWKKP010000005.1, from coordinate 9,274 downwards.
CGCGGCGAAGAAGGCGTCCATGTCCAGATGCAGGATCGTCGGCGCGGCCCTCACATCTCCGATGCTGCCCTACGCCACTGACATCCGGGCCGTACGGGCCCGGCGCTCCCCCGGCCACCGCCGGGAGGAGCCCCCCGCCCCGTCAGCCCGCCCTGTTCCGGCGGCGGGCCAGTTCATCGGCGGGGTTGTTGCCGACCAGCGTCTCGCCGGTGTCCACGCGCTCCCCGTGCAGCTGGGACAGCGCGCTCTCGACATCGCGCCACACCACGCCGACCGCGATCCCGAAGACGCCCTGACCGCCCTGGAGCAGGTCGACGACCTCATCGGGCGAGGTGCACTCGTAAACGGTGGCGCCGTCACTCATCAGGGTCATCTGGGCGAGGTCGTCCAGCCCGCGGGCGCGCAGGTGCTGGACGGCGGCCCGGATGTTCTGCAAGGACACACCGGTGTCCAGCAGCCGCTTGACGATCTTCAGGACGACCACGTCCCGGAAGCTGTACAGCCGCTGGCTCCCCGAGCCGTAGGCCGGCCGTACGCTGGGCTCCACCAGGCCGGTACGGGCCCAGTAGTCCAGCTGGCGGTAGGTGATGCCCGCGGCCGCGCACGCGGTGGGCCCGCGGTAGCCGACCCGCTCCGTCCCCTCCGCGGCGGGCTCCCCGCCCGGCGGCGCGATCTGTGCCGCGACCCGAGCCTTGAGTGCCGGTTCGGCCGGTGCGCCCCCCTGGAGCGCAAACGGACCGCCGGCCGCCGTGCCGTCGCCGGTGCTTCTCACGCCGACCTCCGTCCTCGACCTGCCATCTTGAAGGTAGGCAGTCACCCGGGGTGCGTCAACGATCGCCACACTCGCCACGCCGAGTGATAATCACCCTAGGGGTGGTTTCCCGTGTCCCTCTTCCGGGAAAGGCTACTCGAATGCTCTAGCGAGGACCGGCATTCGTGGCCACTTGTCGCGCATGTCGGAGGCTTACTGGCTGCTGGTGCCGAAGTCCTCGGGCGAGATCTGATCGAGGAACTCGCGGAACTTCTCCACCTCGTCCTCCTGCTCGTCCGGGATCGCGATGCCGGCGTCGTCCAGCACACCGTCGCTGCCGTAGATCGGCGTCCCGGTCCGCAGGGCGAGCGCTATGGCGTCGGACGGCCGTGCGCTGACCTCGACACCGCTGGCGAACACCAGCTCCGCGTAGAAGACCCCCTCGCGCAGGTCCGTGATCCGGACCTCGGTGAGCTGCTGGCCGACCGCTTCGAGCACGTCCTTGAAAAGGTCGTGGGTCAGCGGGCGCGCCGGTGCCATGCCCTGCTGGGCGAAGGCGATCGCCGTCGCCTCCCCTGGTCCGATCCAAATGGGGAGGTAGCGGTCGCCTCCCACTTCGCGCAGGAGCACGATCGGTTGGTTGGAGGGCATTTCCACCCGGACACCCACGACGTCGAGCTCGTTCACACAGCAACCCTAGGACGTGCGCGGCCGGTTTGGATAGTCGGGGCCTGGCCGCTCAGTGCGCCTGGGCCCGCAGAGCGGTCTGTACAAGGGCCGCGTGAAGCCGTACGGAGAGGGTGGCAAGCTCCCGCGCACTGGCCTCCGCATGGGCCCTGGTCTGCGGATTTCGATGCAATCGCAAGGGGGCGACCAGCTGCTCGACCAGCCCGGCCTCCCGCTCGGCCGACGCTTTCATGATCCGCAGATGGCGTGGCTCCAGACCGAAACGGCCCAGCTCGGCGAGAAGCCGGGCGACGGTCACCGCCTCGCTGTCGTATCCGCCGTCCCCGGTGGCCACGATCAGACCGTAGGACTCCCACTCGGCCAGCTCCGCCTCGCCGACCTCGGCCGCCGCCAGCAGTTCGGCACGGCCCACCCGGGCGGCGGTGGGACCCTCCGGGGGCGCCTCGGACGCCGGGTCCAGCAGCTCGCGCCCCGACTCCCCCTGCCCACCGGCGGGCAGCTGTGGCCGCTCACCGCGCTCCAGGGCCTCCAGATGCTCCCGGATGACCTTGAGCGGCAGATAGTGATCACGCTGCATCCGCAGGATCACGGCGAGCCGCCGCACATCCTCCTGGCTGAATTTGCGATAGCCGGAGGGGGTGCGGCGCGGCTCCACCAGTCCCTCGGACTCCAAGAAACGGATCTTGGAGAGGGTGACCTCGGGGAACTCGTCCCGCAGCAGATTCAGCACGGTGCCGATGCTCATCGTCCGGCCGCCCGCGGGGGCGGTGCCGGTATCGGCACCGCCCGACGGTGTCTGAAGCATGGACCTCCCCTGACGGGTCAGATGCCGGCACCCCGCTGGCTCGGGTAGAAGACCACCCGGTACTTCCCGATCTGCACCTCGTCACCGCTGGCCAGGACCAGTGGCGCGTCGATCTGCTCGCGGTTGACGTACGTCCCGTTGAGGCTGCCGACATCCACGACGGTGAAGCTGCCGTCCTGTCCGCGCCGGAACTCCACATGGCGGCGGGAGACCGTGACGTCGTCCAGGAAGATGTCGCTCTGCGGGTGGCGGCCGGCCGTGGTCACATCGCTGTCCAGCAGGAAGCGACTGCCGGAGTTGGGTCCGCGGCGGACCACCAGCAGCGCCGATCCCAGGGGCAGCGCCTCGACGGCGGCCTGGGCCTCGGGGCTGAGCGAGGGCAGCTGCGTCTGCCCGGTGACCTCGGAGTCGTACGCCTCGAGACCGGAGATCGAGATGGTCGAGGTGGTCTCGGACGCGCGCTCGGACGGGGCACCGCCCCGCAGGGGCGCGCCACAGTTGGAGCAGAACCGGCTGGCCTCGGCATTCCGATGCCCGCACCGCGTACAAACAGGCAAGCCGAACCCTCCACCACTCGAGGTCGATGGTTCTTCGAAACCTATGCGTCCGGCCGTCGAGGGGTCAACAGAAGACGCGCCCCGTCCGCCCGAAATGTCGCCGCCCTGCGGACCACCGACCTGATCCCGGAACAGCGGGCGCTCCTCGCTCCCCCCTCCGCTCTCTTCCGCGGCACGCGGGGCACGGTGGCGGGCGGTGCTGCTGCCGCCGTCCTGGCGAGCACTCTTGCCGAACAACTTCCCGAACAATTTCACGGGCGATTCCCCTTGACTGAAACAGACCCGCCCGTGGGGCAGGACAAACCCTCTACGCACACACCAGACGGTCCGGACACCCTCACAACGTCCGTGACCACCAGACAGTTTCCATCACGCGGGACTCTTCCGGTGCGTTGACCCCCCGCGTCCACATGGTCTCCCTGAGAGACCTTCATTTCGAACCGCCTCACCGTGATGACGACCGAGCGTAGTCAGGCCGCTTCGTGGACCGCAAGGCATCCACAATGATCTTCTTCTGGCGCACGATGGACACAGTGGCCTGCTCCTTCTCCAGACTCTGCACCACACCGCCCGGAATGTTGAGCGCCGGCTCCAGATCCTCCGGCTTGCCGATCACCTTGACGACGTACGGGCGCGTCACCCTCCGTCCATCGATCTCGACCCCTCCGCCGGTGTCCGCGAAGTAGGTGTTCGCGACGACCCGGACGTTGCCGATCTGAATCGCCTCCGCGCCCGCGGCCCGCAGTTCCTGGACGGTGTCCAGCAGCATGTCGGCTTCCACGGCGCCCCGGGAGTCGTTGATCGTCATCGTGATCCCGGGTCCCTGGGCGCCGACCGTACCGGCGAGCACCCCGAGCTGCTGCTCCTTCTGGAGTGTCTGCTTACGGGCCTCCTCGGCCTGGTCCGAGCTGTTCTCCAGTTCGGTGCGCTGCCCTTCCAGACGGCGCTTCTCGTCCTGGAGCCGCTGGGTGCGGTCGTCCAACTCGTCGAGAATCCGCACCAGATCCTCCTGGCGGGCGCCGCGCAGCACGCTGTTCTCATTGGTCGAGCGCACCTGGATGGCCAGACCGAGACCGAGGCCGAACAGCAGCAGGGCGACGATCAGCTGGGCACGCGTCATCCGGGGCGGCCAGAGGCCCTTCACCAGGCGCTGACGGCCGGTGAGCGGCTTCTCCTCGTCCTCCTCGGCCGACCGGTCGGGCGCGGGCCCCGCGGCGTCGTGGGCACCCTTACGCGGCTCCTCGCCGGACGGGCCGGAGGACTGCTCGCCCCCGGCACGCCGGGGGCCGGAGGGGCCCGCCCCGGCGGGCCCGGCGCCCGACGGCGGGGTGCCGCCCGGCCCGGCTCCGGCACGCTCATCGCGCGGCCGCTCGGGCGGAAGCGGCCGTCCGGCCGCGGCGGGACGGTCGGCCGCGGCCGGCTCATCGGACTGCCGCCGGGGCGCCTGAGGCCCGCGGGGCTGCTGAGGCTCCTGGGGCTGGGGCCGCTCCGTCCGCTCACCCGGACCGTTCCGCTCCGGGCGGCGGCCCTTGCTCCTGGCCTCCGCGTCGGGCCGCTCGGTCCGCTCAGGTCGCTCGGGTCGCGGCTCCTGTTCGGACCGCTCCGGCTGCTCGGGGGTGTTGTCAGTCGTCATCGGCCTCACGCCCGGAACACATGGCGCCGGATCGCGGCGGCGTTGGAGAAGATCCGGATGCCGAGGACCACCACGACCCCCGTGGACAGCTGGGCGCCGACGCCCAGCTTGTCGCCCAGGAAGACGATCAGCGCGGCCACCACCACGTTGGACAGGAACGACACGACGAAGACCTTGTCGTCGAAGATGCCGTCCAGCATCGCGCGGAAGCCGCCGAAGACCGCGTCGAGTGCCGCGACGACGGCGATCGGCAGATAGGGCTCGACCACCGTCGGCACCACGGGTCGGACCACAAGTCCGACCACGACTCCCACGATGAGGCCCAATACGGCGATCACGATGTGCCCTTCCCTGTGTCGGCGGTTTCGGCGCCACCCTTGCCCGCGCCACCGGCTATCGGTTCCGCGGTACGTACGATCAGACTCGGCGCGGCCGGGAGCCGGACCGTGTCCTGGGCGGTAATGCTGGTGCGGATGTCGTAGTTCTCCTTGAGGACATGGAGATACTGTCCATCGGCACTGTCCTGGAAGCGGGTGCTCAGCCGCTGGCCGTCCCCCACCGCGAGCACCGTATAGGGCGGCGCCAGCGGCTTGTTGTCGACCAGTATGGCGTCACCGGCGGCCCGGATCGCCGACAGTGCGGTCAGCCGCTGACCGTTGATCGAGACGGCTTCCGCCCCCGACTCCCACAGCCCGTTGATCACGCGTTGCATGTCGTGGTCGCGGACCCGCCCGGTGTCGGAGAAGTCGGCGCGCTCCCGCGGCCCCCCGCCGCTGCTCTCGGCGTGCTTGGCGTCATCGACGACCAGCTTCAGACCGGGACCGGTCACCTCGGTCGCCCCCGACAGCAGCGCGACCAGTTCCCCCTTGTCCCCGCCATGCTTCTCCAGCGCCTGCCGCTGTTTCTCCCCGACCTCGTCGCGGAGCTCGTCCACATTCTTGGTGAGCTCGTCCGCGTCCGCGTTCCCCCGCTCGATGCGGTCGATGAGCTCCTCCCGCTCCTTGGCGAGCGTGGGCGCAGATATCCGCGCCTCGGCGGCCCCGATCGTCACCACGACCGCCACCAGCACCAGGCCGAGGGCCAGCCCCAGCTTGGCGCGCAGCGTCCGGGGCAGCCTCGAGCGCCCGATTTCGCCGCGCCGTGCCACCGCTTCCGCATAGCCGTCGTCGAGGCTGTGGTCCATCACGTTGGTCAGCAACGACATGGACGCGTCGAGACGCGGGCGCGGGCTCGGCGATGCTGTGCTCCGAACGGGGGGCTCCTGCGACATGCCGCACATCGTCGCACGTCGGGGGCGCCGTCACCCAATGGCCCCACCGGCGTGCCGGATCCGGGGCCGGGAGGCGGCGCCCCGACGCGCGCAAAGGCGACGGAACGCCCCCCCGGGTCAGCGCCCCGCGCTGTCCACGACGCCCGACCACTCGTCCAGCAGGGCCTGCGCGGAGGCGTCGTCCGGACCCTCGGCCCAGAGATGGGTGACGGCCTCGGCCGGATCGGGCAGCACCATCACCCAGCGTCCGTCGGCCTCGACCACACGCACCCCGTCGGTGGTGTCCACCGACCGGTCGCCCGCGGCCTCCACCACATGCCGCATCACCAGGCCCTTGACCGCCCAGGGGGTGGCCAGATCACGGCGCTGCACATGGGCACGCGGGATCCTGGCGTCGATCTGACTCAACGTCAACTGCGTGCGGGCCACCAGCCCGATGAGCCGCGCGAAGGCCGCCGTGCCGTCGAAGACGCTGCTGAACTCGGGGATGATGAAACCGCCGCGCCCGTCGCCACCGAAAACGGTCGTATCCGCACGGGCGACCCGGGTCAGGTCGTCCGCGGCCGTGGTCGTCCACTCCACCTGGGTGCCGTGGTACGCCGCGACCTGCTCGGCGATACGGGTGGTGGTGACCGGGAGCGCCACCTGTCCGCTGCGCCGCTCGGCGGCCACCAGGTCCAGCATGACGAGCAGCGCCCGGTCGTCCTCCACGATGCGGCCGCGCTCGTCCACCAGGGACAGCCGCTCACCGACCGGGTCGAACCGCACCCCGAAGGCGGCACGGGCCGAGGCGACGATCTCACCGAGCCGGGCCAGGCCGGAGCGGCGGGCGTCGGCCGTCTCCGTCGGGCGGGACTCGTTGAGACCCGGGTTGATCGTCAGGGCGTCCACCCCGAGACGGCCGAGCAGGCTGGGAAGGACCAGACCGGCACTTCCGTTCGAGGCGTCCACGACGACCTTCAGACCGGACTCGGCGATACCGCTGATGTCCACGGCCCGCAGCAACGACCCGGTGTACGAGTCGAAGACGCTGGACGGGAAGCTGAGGTCGCCGATCTCACCGGGGAACGCCCGGCGGTACTCCTGGCGCGCGTACACCCGGTCCAGCTTGCGCTGGCGGGTGGCCGACAGATCGGCGCCGCGCTCGTCGAAGAACATGATGTCGACCGAGTCCGGCACCCCGGGTGAGGTACGGATCATGATGCCGCCGGCGCTGCCGCGCGCGGTCTGCTGACGAGCCACCGGCAGCGGTACGTTCTCCAGGTCCCGCACATCGATGGCGCTGGTCTGCAGGGCGGAGATCACGGCCCGCTTGAGCGCACGCGCACCCCGGGAGTGGTCACGTGCCGTGGTGACCGTGGAGCCCTTCTTGAGGGTGGTGGCGTACGCCCCGGCCAGCCGCACCGCGAGCTCCGGGGTGATCTCCACGTTCAGGATCCCGGAGACCCCCCGGGTACCGAACAGATGCGCCTGGCCCCGGGACTCCCAGATCACCGAGGTGTTGACGAACGCGCCCGCCTCGATGGTCTTGAACGGATACACCCGGACGTTGCCCTGGACGATCGACTCCTCGCCGATCAGGCATTCATCACCGATGACGGCGCCGTCCTCGATCCGGGCGGCGCGCATGATGTCGGTGTTCTTCCCGATGACGCAACCGCGCAGATTGCTCTGCTGGCCGACGTAGACGTTGTCGTGGACCACCGCCTTGTGGAGGAAGGCACCGGTCTTCACCACGACGTTGGAACCGACGACGGTGTGCTCGCGGATCTCGGCGTCCGCTTCGACCTTGGCGTAGTCGCCGATGTAGAGCGGGCCGCGGAGCACAGCGTCCGGATGGACCTCGGCGCCCTCGGCGACCCAGACACCGGGCGAGATCTCGAATCCGTCGATCTCGACGTCGACCTTCCCCTCGAGGACGTCGGCCTGGGCCTTCACATAGCTCTCATGGGTGCCGACGTCCTCCCAGTAGCCCTCGGCGACATAGCCGAAGATCGGCTTGCCCTCCTTCATGAGCTGCGGGAAGACATCACCGGACCAGTCCACGGGAACATCGGGCTCGACGTAGTCGAAGACCTCCGGCTCCATGACGTAGATGCCGGTGTTGACCGTGTCGGAGAAGACCTGGCCCCAGGTGGGCTTCTCCAGGAAGCGCTCGACCTTCCCGCCCTCGTCGACGATGGTGATGCCGAATTCCAGCGGATTGGGGACACGGGTCAGACAGACGGTGACGAGCGCGCCCTTTTCCTTATGGAAATTGATCAGCTCAGTCAGGTCAAAATCTGTCAGGGCATCACCGGAGATGACCAGAAAGGCATCGTCCTTGAGTGCCTCTTCCGCGTTCTTGACGCTGCCGGCGGTACCGAGTGGCTTCTCCTCGTTGGCGTACGTGAGCTCCATGCCGAGCTCCTCGCCGTCACCGAAGTAGTTCTTCACCAGGGAGGCGAGGAACTGGACGGTCACCACGGTCTCGGACAGCCCATGCCGCTTCAGCAGCCGCAGCACATGCTCCATGATGGGCCGGTTGGCCACGGGCAGCAGCGGTTTGGGCATGGTCGAGGTCATCGGGCGCAGACGAGTTCCCTCGCCTCCCGCCATCACGACGGCCTTCATGTCGGAAGCGTCCTCCTTGAAGAGACGACGGTCATGCCGACCGCGCACGCCCGATGGCCCTGGGCCGCGCTACGGGCACCCGGCCTCCACAGGCTGGCGCAACAGCGAGCTCAGTCGGCCGCGGCGTCCGCCCTGACAAGTCGGCGGACCTGAACCACGTAGAGGACTCCTGCCCACCAATAGAGTGTTGTACCCCATCCGGCGAACGCCCATCCGAAAATGGCGGCGGTCGTGTGAAGCCAGCCGGTTCCATCACTCAGAAGGAGCAAGGGGAAGGCGTACATCAGGTTGAACGTGGCTGCCTTGCCGAGGAAGTTCACCTGGGGTGGCGGATAGCCATGACGGCGGAGGATCCACACCATCACGAGCAGCACCAGCTCCCGGGCGAGAAGTACCGCGGGCAACCAGATGGGCAGGATCTCGCGCCAGGTGAGGCCGACGAGTGTAGACAGAATGTAGAGACGGTCGGCCGCCGGATCGAGGATCCGGCCGAGACTGGAGATCTGGTTCCAACGGCGGGCCAGCTTGCCGTCGAGATAGTCGCTCACACCGCTGAGCAGCAGGACCAGCAGGGCCCAGCCATCGCTCTTGGGCCCGCCGAACTCGGGCCGGAGGATCAACCACAGGAAGAGCGGCACGCCGACGAGGCGCGCGGCGCTGAGGATGTTCGGGATCGTGAGTACACGGTCCGTCTGAACGCGTGTCTCCTGGACCTCCACCCGGGAGCCTCCTGCGAGAACGTTCCGATGATGCTTCATGACCTTACCGGTAGGGAGGGACCACCCTCGCACCGGGTCGGGCCCACAGAGACAGCAAAAAGCCCCCGACGGGAATTGATGTTCCCTTCGGGGGCTTTTACACAAATTGTTCGGCGGCGTCCTACTCTCCCACAGGGTCCCCCCTGCAGTACCATCGGCGCTGAAAGGCTTAGCTTCCGGGTTCGGAATGTAACCGGGCG